>NZ_JBAKHP010000041.1:0-39585 GCF_036902745.1 Micromonospora sp. CPCC 205554
CCCTCCCCCCTTCCCCCTCCCCCCTTCCCCACCCGTCTCCGCCCGCCCGCCGCCGCCCGCCGCTGGACGATCATGAGGTTGGCGGCAGTCCTGGAGATCAAATCCGCCGCCAACTTCATGATCGACGGATCGGGTGCGAGATCTTGGTGCGAAATGGCCCCTATAGGGGCGCTTTGCTTCCAAGATCTCCAGGGTTTCGTGGTGCGGACGCGGGATCCCGACACTCGGGAACGGCCGGCCACGTGCGCGAGACGGCACGACGGGCGGCCACGGGTGCGGGCGGCGGGCGGGGTCGGCAGGGTGGGGTCAGGTGGGCTTGGTGGCCTCCAGGGCCAGGACGTCGGGGACGGGGCCGGAGCCGGACTCCACCACCCGGGTCAGCCGCAGTCCGGCGGCCGCCACGGCGTCCAGCAGGCCGGCCAGGGGCAGATGCCAGGCGCCCACCCGGGCCCGCACCCCGGTCGCGTTCCACGAGCGGACCGTGCGCTCGCGCGAGGCGTACCCGCCGTCGATCACGATCCGCTCCGGCTCGGACCGGTCGGCGAACGCGCCCACGAAGCACGGGTGCACGCCGACGTGCACCAGCCGGCCGCCGGGCGCCAGCACCCGCGCCGCCTCCGCGACCGCCGCCGGATAGTCCGGCATGTCGGTGTGCGCGAGCACGCAGACCACCGCCGGTACGGCGCCGGTGGCGAGTGGCAACGCGGTCGCGTCGGCCCGGGCCACCGGCAGCCGGGCGCGGGCGTGGCGTAGCTGCCCGCCGGACAGATCCACCCCCACCGGTGTCCACCCGAGACGGCGCACCTCGGCCGCGTGCGCCCCGGTGCCGCAGCACAGGTCCACGCACCGGCCCGGCCCGTCGCCCAGCAGGTCGGCCAGCACCGACCGGACCCGGTCCATGTAGACCGACGAGGTCTCGCCGGCGTACTCCTCGTACCAGTCGGCGATGTCGTCGTACAACGGGGTCGTCATCTCCGCACGCTAGCCCGCACCCGTGATCGCCGCTGCCCCGCGTACGCCGCGAAGATCCGCTACGGTGCGCACATGATCTGGGAGGACCTCGACGCGCACCTGAACCAGGTGCCCGGAACCGTCTCCGCGTACGTGGGCCGCCCCGGCGCGCAACCCACGTGGACGCGGCGGGCCGACGCCACCCACTACGCGGCGAGCACGATGAAGCTGGCCGTGCTGGCGGCGCTGTTCCGTGCCGCCGAGGCCGGCCGGCTCGACCTGGACGCGCCGGTGCCGGTGCGCAACTCGTTCGACTCCGCGCTGCCCGGCGCGCCCCGGTTCGCCAACGACCGCGACTACGACAACGACGAGGCGGTCTGGGACCGCGTCGGCGGTGAGGCGCCGCTGCGCTGGCTCGCCGAACGGATGATCATCCGGTCCAGCAACCTGGCCACGAACATCTGCATCGGCCAGGTCGGGCTGCCCGCCGTGGCGCAGGCGTGGGCGCTCGCCGGGGCGCGGCACAGCGTCACCGGCCGCGGCATCGAGGACTTCGCCGCCCGCGACTCCGGCATCGACAACCTGGTCACCGCCGCCGACCTGGCCGCCCTGCTCGGTGAGCTGGCGCTCGGCGCGACCCGGCCCGGCCCGCTCGCCTCGCCGGCCGGCTGCGCCGCCATGCTCGACGTGCTCGTCGCGCAGGAACACCGCGAGGACCTGGCCGCCGGGCTGCCCGATGGCACCCGGATCGCGCACAAGAACGGCTGGGTACGCGGTGTGCGCCACGGCGCGGGCGTGGTGTTCCCGGACGACGCGCCGCCGTACACGATCGTCGTCTGCACCACCACCGACCTGGCCGACGGCGGCGCGGACGGCGACGAGGTCGAAGACGACGCCTGCCGGCTGATCGCGCACGTCTCCGAGCGGGTCTGGGCCGCCCGGCACGACCTGGCGGGCTGACCCGGCTACTCCAGCAGCCGGTCGCGCAACGCGGCGCGGTCGGCGTCGGTCACCCCCAGACCGTCCCGCAGGTACGCCTCGAACGAGCCGTGCGCGCGGCGCACCTCGTCGTAGGCGGCGTCCAGGTATTCGGGGCGCACCTCCAGCAGCGGCCGGGCGACCGCCGGGTCCAGGTCCGGCCGGCGCTGGATCATCGCCGACAGCAGCACCTCGCGCAGGCTCTCGGTCAGCTCGTTGTGCACCAGGTAGTCGGCGCGGATCGCCTCCTCCTCCACCCCCAGCGCGGTCAGCAGCACCACCGACAGCCAGCCGGTGCGGTCCTTGCCGGCCGAGCAGTGGAACAGCAGCGGCAGGTTCGCCCCGTCGGCGGCCAGCCGCACCGCTTCGCCGAACCCGGCCCGCGCCGACTCACCGGTGACGAACCAGCGGTAGATCGCCGTCATCGCCCCGGGCATGCCCTCGCGGGCCAGCGCCGCGTACGCGTCCAGGTCGTGGCCCTGCAACACCGCCGAGACGTACGTGAACACCGGGTGTGCCGCGTCGTAGACCGGCAGGTGCACCGTGCGGGGCTCCCCCACCAGCCGGTCCGGCGGGGCCACCGCCTGCTCGTGGACGTCGCGCAGGTCCACCACGCACGCCGGGCCGAGCTTGCCCAGCACCGGCAGGTCGTCGTCGGTCAGCCGGCCCAGCGCGGGCGTGCGGATGAGCCGCCCCGCCCGTACCCGCCGCCCGTCGGTCGTCGGCAGTCCACCCAGGTCACGCGCGTTCGGCGCGCCCACCAGCTCCCATTCCCGCCCGGCCATCGGCCCTCCCCTGCTCGGTGCCAGTTGGCTATAGGGTGCCCCACATGACGATCGCCGCGGTACGCACCCACCGGCTCTCGGCCCCCTTACACACCCCGTTCGTCACCGCGCTGCGCCGCACCACCACCGTGGACACGCTGGTCGTGGAGGTGGTCGACGGCGACGGGCGCCCGGGTTTCGGGGAGGCGCCGCAGGTCTGGCAGGTCACCGGCGCGTCGGTGGCGGGCGCCGAGGCGTGCGTACGCGAACTGCTCGCGCCGCTGCTGATCGGCCGCGACGCCGACGACCTCCAGGCGGCCTGCGCGCTGGTGCGCCGCGCCGTGGTGGGCAACGAGTCGGCGAAGGCGGCGGTCGACGTGGCGCTGCACGACCTGGCCGCGCGGCGGCTCGGCGTACCCCTGGTGCGCCTGCTCGGCGGCACGGCGCTGCGCGTGCCGACCGACGTCACGCTGGCCGCCGGTGACGCGGTCGACCTGGCGGCGACGGCGGCGCGGCGCGGCGCCGAGGGGTTCACCGTGCTCAAGCTCAAGGTCGGCACGGACGCCCGCGGCGACCTGGACCGGGTCCGCGCGGTGCGCGCCGCGGTCGGGCCGGACGTGCGGATCCGGCTGGACGCCAACCAGGGCTGGACGCCCCGGGAGGCGGTCCGGGTGATCCGGGCGATCGAGGACGCGGGGCTCGACGTGGAGCTGGTCGAGCAGCCGGTGCACCGCCGCGACCTGGACGGGCTGGCCTGGGTCAGCGACCGGGTGGACCTGCCGATCCTGGCCGACGAGTCCGTCTTCGACGTGCGCGACCTGGTCGAGGTGATCCGGCGGCGGGCCGCCGACATGGTCAACGTGAAGCTGGCCAAGTGCGGCGGCCTGCAGCCGGCCCGCACGCTGCTCGACCTGGCCGCCGCGCACGGCATGGGCACCGTCGTCGGTTCGATGATGGAAGGGCCGGTGGGGGTCGGCGCCGCGGCCAGCCTGGTCGCCGCCTACGGCACCACGGCCGTGTCGGACCTCGACGCCGCCTGGTGGCTGGCCTGGTCGCCGGTCGCCGGGGGCATCCGGTACGAGGCCGCGAGCGTGCTGCTGCCGGACGCGCCGGGACTGGGCGTCACCGGGCTGCGTGAAGCTAAAATTCAGACACATGCTTGAGCATCGTCAGAATTTTTCATATGGTCGCCCCGACGACCACCGCAGAGAGGGGTACGCGTGGCGCCTCAGCCCGGCCGCCGGGCCGTCGTACGGGTACCGGTGGCGACCCTCTGGACCGCGCCCGAGGCGGTACGTCCGGTCGACTGCCCCGCCCTCGCCGGCTCCCCCGACGTCGCCGCCTGGATCGCCGGCATGGACCGCGACCAGCTCGTCGGTGACTGCGTCCTGACCCAGCTCCTGCTCGGCGAGCCGGTGCGCGTCACCGAGGCCCGGCCGGACGGCTGGGTACGGGTGGTGGCGCTGGGCCAGCCCGCCGCGAAGCTCGGCGCGGACGGCTACCCGGGCTGGCTGCGGGCCGCCCACCTGGCCGATCCGGCCGATGCCGACGCGTCCTCCACTCATCCGGCCGATGTCGGCGCCGCTCCGTCCGCCACCGCTCCGTCCGGCCCTGCTCCGTCCGCCACCGCTCTGTCCGGCACTGCTTCGGCCGGGCCGGCGCCGGTCGGTTCCGGCCCGTCCGGTCCCGGTCAGGCGCGCTCCGGTCCGGCCGGCTCCGGTTCGGCGGCCGGCAGGCCACTGACCGTCGACGTCGCCCGCACCGCGTTGCGCGCCGCACCGGACGGCGACCCGGCGCTCACCGGCGTGGTCCTCGGCACCCGGCTCACCCCGGCCGGGCCCGCGGTAGACGGCAGGCGTCCGGTCCGCGTACCCGGGCGGGCCGACCCGCTCTGGGCCACCGAGGACGACCTGGTGCCGCTGCCCGCCGAGCGCCCGGAGGCCGAGAAGGTGCTCGCGGTCGCCGAGCGGCTGCGCGACCTGGTCTACGTCTGGGGCGGCATGTCCACCGACGGCATCGACTGTTCCGGCCTGGTGCACCTGGCCTGGCGGCGGTACGGGATCACACTCCCCCGTGACGCCGACGACCAGGCGGCGGCGACCTCGCAGGTGCCGCTGGACGCCGAACGCCCCGGCGACCTCTACTTCTTCGCCCGGCCCGGCCGGCGCATCCACCACGTCGGGATCGTGTCGGCCGAGCCGCGCGGCGGCCGGCGCCGGATGCTGCACGCCTGCTACCTGACCCGCCGGGTGGTCGAGGAGGAGCTGCCCGCCGACCGGACCGCCACCCTCGTCGGCGCCCACCGCGTCTGACCCCTGACACGCCGCGGGCGCCCCCGGGATGGGAGCGCCCCGGCGGTACGGGTGGGTCAGCGGCGGGCCTGGGCCAGTTCCCGGCGCCGGTCCCGCGACGACTTCGCCAGGCTGGCGGCCGTGGCCACGGCCAGGGTGCCGAGGATGACAGTGAGCGAGAGCCAGATCGGGATGTGCGGGGCCCACGCCACGTGCTCGCCGCCGTTGATGAACGGCAGGTTGTTCTCGGCCAGCGCCTCCAGCACCAGCTTCACGCCGATGAAGCCGAGCACCACGGCCAGCCCGTAGCTGAGGTAGATGAGCCGGTCCAGCAGGCCGCCGAGCAGGAAGTAGAGCTGCCGCAGCCCCATCAGCGCGAAGACGTTGGCGGTGAAGACCAGGTACGGCTCCTGGGTGATGCCGAAGATCGCCGGGATCGAGTCCAGCGCGAAGATCAGGTCGGTGGTGCCGATCGCGATCATCACGATGAGCATCGGGGTGAACAGGCGCCGCCCGTGCTCGTGGGTGGTCATCCGCGCCCCGTCGTAGTCGCGGGACAGCGGCAGCGCCTTGCGGCTCCACCGGATCAGCAGGTTCTCGCTGAACTCGTCCTCGTCCGGCTCGCCCTGGCGGGCCAGGTTCACCGCGGTGTAGATGAGGAACGCGCCGAAGATGTAGAACACCCAGGAGAACTGGGAGATCAGGGCCGCGCCGGCCGCGATGAAGCCACCCCGCATGATCAGCGCCAGGATGATGCCGACGAGCAGCACCTTCTGCTGGTACTGCCGGGGCACCCCGAACCGCGCCATGATGATCACGAAGACGAAGAGGTTGTCCACCGAGAGGCTGTACTCGGTGAGCCAGCCGGTGTAGAACTCGCCTGCCACGCGGCCACCGGCGGTCAGCCAGAGCACCACGCCGAACAGCAGCGCCAGGCCGACGTAGAAGCCCACCCACAGGCTGGACTCTCGGACGCTCGGCTCGTGCGGCCGCCGGCCGATGATGAACAGGTCGGCGAGCAGGACCGCGATCATCGCGATCAGCGTTACCGCCCACACCAATGCGGACACGTTCAAATCCATCCTCCGGCAGACACGCTGCGTCGGGCACACCGTACGCCGGGTGTGGTGCCGGGGTGCGTCGACGCTGACAGGGGTGACTGTCGGAGGTCTCTTCCGCCGGAGCCCGGGTGCCGGGTTCCGACCGGCGGAGCCGGGTCGGGCCACCGGGGGTGCCGGCGCTCTTCCGTGCTGACGACTCCGTCGCGGGGGAATACTCCCCTCCTCGGCCGCCATTGTTCACCATCGCACCCAGGTGGCGCATCTCCGGGGCACCCGTCGATCTCTCGACGTGCCGCGGCTCACGTCGCGCAGTGCGTCCTAGGAGGCTAGCCATCCGCTCGTGGGCGCGCCGGGACGTCACCCGGGGCGTACCCGCGGCGGGACGGCATGGCAGGCTGCCGGCATGGTTCTTGAGGTCGCGCTGATCGATGTCACGCCCGGACACGAGGACGAGTTCGCCGCCGCCTACGCGCAGGCGCGGCCGATCCTCGCCGGCGCCGAAGGCTGCCGCTCCGTGCGGATGACCCGGGGCGTGGAGTCGCCCACCCGGTTCGTGCTGCTCGTCGAGTGGGACTCGGTCGAGGCGCACGACGTGAACTTCCGCCAGACCGAGCGGTTCGCGCAGTGGCGCGGGCTGATCGGCCCGCACTTCGCCGGTCCGCCGCTGGTCGAGCACTTCGTCGACGTTCCGGCCTGAACTGTCGTACCGCTGCCGTAGCCTGCGCGCTGCGCGGCCACCGGTCCCGACGGGCATCGGGGGCGCCGGGCCCGGTGGTCGCGCCTCACGGACGGCGTGCGCTCACTCCAGCTCGTGCGGATCGCGCGGCCGGGGCACCGGCGCCGCGCCGAGCCGCCGGGCCACCAGCTCGGCCGACGCGTCCGCCGGCAGTGCCGCCGCCAGCAGCCGCTCGATGACCCGCTCGTAGTGGGTCACGTCCGCCTCGGCGACCAGCCGCAGGTCGGTGGTGAGCGTTTCCACCAGCACGGTGCGCGGGTCCTCCGGGTCGGGGTAGGAGTAGTACGAGAACGGCGCCAGCGGGTGCGGTCCGTCGCCGCTCGACGCCGCGGACCGCAGCACCCGGACGGTGACGCGGGGCCGTTCGGCGAGCGCGAGCAGATGCCGCATCTGATCGCGCCACACGTCGGCAGGCAGGCCGTCCGGGTCGCAGACGCGCTCGTCCACCAGTGCGGTGTAGTGCGGCGGGTCCGGCCGGATCAGCAGCTCCTGGCGTGCCACCCGGGCGCGCACGTCGGCCTCCACGTCCACCTCCCCGGCCAGCGCCGCGCCGGCCGCCACGCGCAGCCGGGCGTACGCGGGGGTCTGGAGCAGCCCGGGCACCAGCACGCACTGGTACTCCACGATGCGCTCCGCGCCCGCCTCCAGCTCGGCGTACGCCCGCTGGCGCTCCCCCATCTCGCCGAGCGCCTTCGACCAGCCCCGCCCGGTGGCGGCGTCGCGCGCGATGACGATCAGCTCGTCCCGCTGCGGCGGCGGCACCTCGTAGACGTCGAGCAGGTCGAGCACGTCGGCCAGGTCGGGCCGGCTCTGCCCCAGCTCGATGCGGGACAGCTTCGAGGTGGACGCCCAGCCCAGCCGGGCGCAGACCTGCTCCAGTGTGAGCGACTCGCGACGGCGCAGCCGGCGCAGCTCCACACCGAGCCTCGCCCTCCGGACCACAGGACTTGCTGACAACGGCATGCACGCCTCCCGGGAGGGAGCGTACGCATCACCGTCACGCTCGGCAATACCTCGCCCACACAGCGCAACCGTGCGGGCGGTGCGCTCAGGGCCGGTACGTGCCGAACGACCAGACCAGCCCGGCCAGGTCGCGGGCGGCGTAGTCACGCGAGCCGTAGTCGGTGTCGAACGGCGCCCGGACGATCTCCGCCCCGGCCGCCCGGGCGTGCTCGTGGTGCGCGTCGACGTCGTCGAGCGCCACGTAGACGCGGTAGTCGTCGTCGGCGGGCCGCGATCCGGGCGCCGGCCCCGGGCCGAGCATCACCAGGCCGTCGCCGTACGCCAGCTCGGCGTGGCCGATCGTGCCGTCGGGGAGTTCGTGGGCCTCGCGCACGGTGAAGCCGAACGCGGAACAGAGGAAGCCGGCGGCGGCTCGCACGTCGGGATACCGCAGGACCGGATAGATGCTTCGCATGGCCGCCAGTCTGCCGTCGGGGCGGTCAGGCCGGATTGGACGAATGCGATCCGGGCGCGGTCAGCGCGGCCGGGGTGGCTCCGGCGAACTCGCGGAACTCCCGGATCAGGTGCGACTGGTCGTAGTAGCCCCACCGGGCGGCCCGCTCCGCCCATCCGGCCTGGTCCGGCACGGCGGCGTCCGCGGTGAGCAGCGTCCGGCCCAGGCTCGCGTACGCCCGCTCGAAGCGCAGCAGGCGGGCGACAGTCTTCGGCGGCAGGCCGAACTCCCGCCGGAACCGGACCGACAGGTGGCGGCGGGACCAGCCCAGTTCCCCGGCGAGCGCGGCCACGCCGACCGCTCCCCCGCTGCCGTCCAGGCGCCGCCAGGCCGCCAGCAGGTGCGGGTCCAGCGGCGCGGTCGACGCCAGCCGGGCGGCCAGGGCGGCGTCGAGCCGGGCGAAGCGCTCCGGCCAGCCCGGATCGCCGGCCAGCTCGTCGCGCAGCCGGGCCAGCCAGCCCGCCACCGCGTCGACGGGCACCGCCCGGTTGGTCAGCTCGGCCAGCGGCAGCCCGAGCAGGCGGCGGGCCGCCGGGGCGGTCAGCAGCACCTGAATCCCGGTGCCGGTCCCGGCCGTCCGGGTGGCGCACCAGCCGTCGAACGGGCCGGCCAGGAAGGCGTTGGCGGCGTACGCGCCCCGCCCGGGGGCACGCGGGTCGGTCACGTCCAGCGGGTCGCCCCAGCCGAGGATCAGCACGACGAACGCGCCCGCCACCTCACGGCGCACGTGCGGGACGGGCGCGTCCTCGCGGTAGCCGAGGTAGCGGTCCACCCACTGGCGCAGCCGCGGATCGGGCCGCCCGATGACGGCCTCGGTCAGCATCGCGCCGCCCCGGCCGTCGCGCCGGTCACCGGACCCCTGCGGCGTCCATCCCGCGCAGTTCCTTCTTGAGGTCGGCGACCTCGTCACGGATCCGCGCGGCCAGCTCGAACTGCAGCTCGCGCGCGGCGGCGAGCATCTGGTCGTTGAGTTCCTGGATGAGGTTGGCCAGGTCGGCGCGGGCCATCCCCTCGCGCGACGGGGTCGCGGCGGCACCCCGGCGGCTGCGCGTCTCCTTGACCGGCGCCTTGCCCCGGGACAACTGCCGCACGGCCCCGCCGACGTTGCTGTTCTCGGTGTCCTCCGCCTCGCGGTAGATGTCGTCGAGGATGTCGTGGATCTTCTTGCGCAGCGGCTCCGGCTTGATCCCGTTGGCCTCGTTGTGCGCGATCTGCTTGGCCCGGCGCCGGTTGGTCTCGTCGATCGCGTCCGCCATCGACGGCGTGATCTTGTCGGCGTACATGTGGACCTGGCCGGAGACGTTACGGGCCGCGCGACCGATGGTCTGGATCAGCGACCGGCCACTGCGCAGGAAGCCCTCCTTGTCGGCGTCGAGGATCGCCACCAGCGAGACCTCGGGCAGGTCGAGACCCTCCCGGAGCAGGTTGATCCCGACGAGCACGTCGTAGTCGCCCTTGCGCAGCTCGCTCAGCAGCTCGACGCGGCGCAGCGTGTCGACCTCGGAGTGCAGGTAACGCACCCGGATGCCGTTCTCCAGCAGGTAGTCGGAGAGGTCCTCGGCCATCTTCTTGGTGAGCGTGGTGACCAGCACCCGCTCGTCCCGCTCGGTACGCAGCTTGATCTCGTGCATCAGGTCGTCGATCTGCCCCTTGGTCGGCTTGACGACCACCTCGGGGTCGATCAGGCCGGTGGGCCGGATCACCTGCTCGACGAACTCGCCCTGCGCCTGCTCCAGCTCCCACGGGCCGGGCGTGGCGGAGAGGAAGACCATCTGGCCCACCCGCTCCAGGAACTCGTCGAAGCGCAGCGGCCGGTTGTCCGCCGCGCTGGGGAGCCGGAAGCCGTGGTCGATGAGCATCCGCTTACGGGAGGCGTCGCCCTCGTACATGCCGCCGATCTGCGGGATCGTCACGTGCGACTCGTCGACCACCGTGAGGAAGTCGTCGGGGAAGTAGTCGAGCAGACAGTGCGGCGGGCTGCCCGGCAGCCGGCCGTCGATGTGCATGGAGTAGTTCTCGATGCCGGAGCAGAAGCCCACCTGGCGCATCATCTCGATGTCGTAGGTGGTGCGCATGCGCAGCCGCTGGGCCTCCAGCAGCTTGCCCTGCCGTTCCAGCTCGGCCAGCCGCTCACCCAGCTCGGCCTCGATGTCGCGGATCGCCCGCTCCATCCGCTCCGGACCGGCGGCGTAGTGCGTGGCCGGGAAGATCATCAGGCTGTCGACCTCGCGGACCACGTCACCGGTCAGCGGGTTGAGGTAGTAGAGCTTTTCGATCTCGTCACCGAACAGCTCGATCCGGACCGCCAGCTCCTCGTACGCCGGGATGATCTCCAGCGTGTCGCCGCGGACCCGGAACGTGCCGCGCTGGAAGGCCATGTCGTTGCGCGCGTACTGGATGTCGACCAGCCGGCGCAGCAACTGGTCGCGGTCCAGCTCCTGCCCGACCTTGACCCGCACGGCCCGGTCGAGGTATTCCTCCGGCGTGCCCAGGCCGTAGATCGCCGACACGGTGGCGACGACGATCACGTCCCGCCGGGTGAGCAGCGACATCGTGGCCGAGTGCCGCAGCCGCTCGACCTCCTCGTTGATCGAGGAGTCCTTCTCGATGTAGGTGTCGGTCTGCGGGATGTACGCCTCGGGCTGGTAGTAGTCGTAGTAGGAGACGAAGTATTCGACCGCGTTCTGCGGCAGCAGCTCGCCGAACTCCTTCGCGAGCTGGGCGGCGAGGGTCTTGTTGGGGGCGAGCACCAGGGTCGGCCGCTGGAGCCGCTCGACCAGCCACGCCGTGGTGGCGCTCTTGCCCGTGCCGGTCGCGCCGAGCAGCACCGTGTTGCGGTCGCCGCGCCGCACGCGACGCTCAAGCTCGTCGATGGCAGCCGGCTGGTCACCGGCCGGCTGGAACTCACTGACGACCTGGAAGCGGCCGTCGAGCCGGGGAATGTCGAGCGCCATGACACCAACGGTACGCCCGAGGTCCGACACTTCCGGCCACGACCACGGACCGTCCCTGATCGGCTTCGATATTCCCATTGTGTGGCTCATCTCACCGGTCTACCCTCGTACCGTAGGCCGCTCGCGGCGGCCGACCGGGCCGGTGATCGCCCCTCGCGGGCCGGTCGCCCCCGGCGCCAGGGCCGCAGCACCCGGGACGACCGGCGTGCGCGCCGACGGTGGTCGCGCGCAGCGCTGACCGGCCGCCGCGAGCGCCCCTGCTCGTCACCGAAACCCCGCTCTCGCGTTCTCCACTCGTGGGGACCTCTCCCGAGCGCCGGCCGCGACGCGAGCCCGACACCGGCACGCCCCCGCCCGCCGACGAACCGGGCCGCCAGCGCGGCGCGAGCCGCGCCCACCGGCTCTCCGCGCGGGGCGACGGGGACCAGGCCGTACCCCGGGAGCCGGGTCGCGGCCACCGGCGCGGCCGCACCAGCACACCGACCCGGCCCGCCACGGTGGCCGGCCGGCGCCGCCGGGCCGGCCTGTTCGACGGCCGCCGTCCCCCGCTCACCACCCGCCCGGACGGCGACCCGGAACTGGACGGCGCCGACGATCCGCCCGACGGGCCGGACCGGCGCCGGATCGCACTCGCCGCGCTCGTGGCGGCCGCCGCGATCTCCGCCGTGACGCTCGTCGCCGCCCTGCTGACGTGGGCACCCGACGGCGCCGACGAGACCGGGACGGCCCGCCCGCTCACCGCCGCCGAGGCCGATCGGATGGCCGCGCTGCGGGTCACCAACCTGCGCGACGTACGCGCCGGCGTCCGGGTCACCGTCGGCGCGGACGGCGCCCGTACCGAACTGGTCGGCTGGGTCGACTGGGCCCGCTCCCTGGTCTACCTGGATGTCGGCGGCCCGGGCGCGGGCGCCGACCGGGGCCTGGTCCAGGCCACCGCGTCCGCGTTGCTGGTACGGCCCGACCCCGGCGCGCTCCCCACCCCGGCCCGGCCCCCGCTGGTGCCGCCGGCGGACCGGTGGCGGATGCGGGAGGCGACCGGCGGGCACGGCCTGGACGCGGTACGCGACCTGCTGATCGGGCTCGGCGCCGACCGGGTCGACACGCCCGCCGCCGACGGCCGGTGGCTGCGCCACGACCGGGTCGGCGGCGTCCCGGTGGACGTGCTCCAGGCGACCCTCGCACCGGCTGGTGACCCGCCGCCGACGCTGTGGGTGGACGCGGACGCCCGGCTGCACCGGCTCACCGGTCGGCTGGCCGACGGCACACCCGTCACCGTCGACCTGATCCGCGCCGACCGGCCCACCCTGCATCCGGTGGACGCCCTCGGCGGCCAGCCCGGGCAGCCGCGGGCGCTCACCGACGACGAGGCCGCCCGGCTGGCCGCGCTGCCCGCCCGGCTCCGGGCACTGGGCGTCGCGGCGGTGACGGTGACCGCTCCGCTCGCCCCGTCGGCCGACCTGCGGGCGACCGGCACGGTCGACTGGACGAGCCCGTCGGCGTACCTCACGGTGATCGAGGAGGGCAGCGGCCGGCGTACCCTCCGCTGGGCCCGGCCGGGGCGGGTGGCCGAGATTCCGCGGTCTCCGGACGGGCCCGCCACGCCCCCGGCCCCGGTGCCGGCCGTGCTGCTCGCGGCGCCCGCACGCCCGCCCGGCGACGACCTGGACCGGCTGCTCGACGCGGCGCTACGGGCGTCTGCGCGCCCGCCGGCCGGTGACACCGTCCGGGTCCGGGAGGACCGCCTGGACGACCGGACGGTCGACGTGTTCGAGCTGCCGGGCGGCCGCCGTCTGTGGCTGGACCGCGGTGGTCTGCCGCGCCGGATGGAACTGCGGACCGGGTCGGGCGTGTGGATCCGGCTCGACCTCACCCCGGGGCGCGCGGCCGGCAGCGGCGGGTCGTCGGCCTCGACGTCACGCTGAGCCGGCGTGGCCTCCGCGGTCCGCTCGGCCGCGCTCCCGGTCCGGTCAGGGCCGCCAGCCGGTCTGCGCGGCCCACTCCTCGGCGCGCAGGTGCTCCTCGTCGAACCAGGGGTCGGTGACCGTGCCCCAGGCGGCGTGCTCCGGCGCGGCCGCCGCGAGATCCCGCTTCACCTGCAGGTAGTCGCCGCGCCGCGCCGGGTCGGCGCGCAGGTGGTCACGCATCAGCAGCGCGTACCGCCAGCCGGGCGAACCGGCCTCCCGCAGGTGCAGGCGCACCGGACGCCCCGGGTCCGCGCCGCCGTGCAGCCGCTTGGGCCAGCGCACCGGCTCCGGCTGCGGCGGGGCGTCCCACCACTCACCCGGCAGGCGCGGGAAACCCGCATCGGCCAGCCGCTGCGCGAGCGGGCCGTCCGCCTCGTCGAGCGACGACACCGTCACCTGGACGTCGATCACGTCCGGGGCGGCGATCCCCGGCACGGCGGTGGAGCCGACGTGGTCGACGCGGATGTCACCGCCCGCGGCGTGGCGGATCCGGGCGGCCAGCCGGGCGTACTGCTCGGGCCACGTCGGGTCCGGCCCGGCGAGCGCCGCCGGGTCGGGCGGGACGGCGCGGCGCTCGCGGACGTTGCGCTCGTAGGGCAGCAGGCGGTCCCGCCAGAGGGTGTCCACCGCGGTGTGCAGCTCGGTGAGCGTGCCGTCGTTGGTGAGCAGCACGTCGGCGACCGCGCCGCGGGTGGCGTCGTCGGCCTGCGCGGCGATGCGCCGCTGCGCCTCCTCCGCGGCCATGCCCCGGTCGCGGGTCAGCCGGGCCATCCGGGTCGGCACGGCCGTCTGCACCACGACCACCAGGTGGTACGTCGGCGCGAGTCCCACCTCGACCAGCAGCGGTACGTCGTTCACGACGATCGCGTCGGCGGGCGCGGCGGCGACCAGTTCGGCGCTGCGCGCGCGTACCCGGGGATGGGTGATCCCTTCGAGCGTGCGGCGGGCGGCCTCGTCGCCGAAGACCAGCGCGCCGAGGGCGGCCCGGTCCAGCGCCCCGCCGGCGTCCAGGATCTTCTCGGAGAAGGCGGCGACCACCTCGGCCAGCCCGTCGGTGCCGGGCGCGACGATCTCGCGGGCGATGCGGTCCGAGTCGACGATCACCGCGCCCAGCGCGGCGAGGCGGCTCGCCACCGCGCTCTTGCCCGATCCGATTCCGCCGGTCAGCCCCACCTTCAGCACCCCGACAGTCAACCGGATCCGGTGTCCGCGTGCCAAACCCGCCCGGCGTACGACGCGGGCCCCGCCCCCGGCGCTCCGCTGGTGCGGAACGCGGGGACGGGGCCCGTCGTCAGAGGCAGTCGCCGGTTCGTCCGGTGGGACGGACCCGCGTCAGCGTCCGGTCACTTGCCGCCGGCGAGCTTCTCCCGCAGCGCGGCGAGCGCCTCGTCGGTCGCGAGCGTGCCGGCCGGCTCCTCGGCCTGACGGCTCGGGGCCGAGGTCGAGGTCGAGGTGGTGCCGGTGGTGGCCGGAGCCGGGTTGGCGGCGGCCTCGGCGTCGGCGGCGCGGGAGGTCTGCACCTGCTTGGTGTGGGCCTCCCAGCGCTGACGCGCCTCGGCGTACTGCTGCTCCCAGGTCTCGCGCTGCTTGTCGTAGCCCTCGAGCCACTCGCCCGTCTCCGGGTCGAAGCCCTCCGGGTAGATGTAGTTGCCCTGCTCGTCGTACGTCGCGGCCATGCCGTAGAGGGTCGGGTCGAAGTGCTCCTCGCCCTCGACGAAGCCCTCGTTGGCCTGCTTGAGCGACAGCGAGATCCGGCGGCGCTCCAGGTCGATGTCGATGACCTTGACCATGACCTCGGAGCCGACCTGCACGACCTGCTCCGGGATCTCCACGTGGCGCTCGGCCAGCTCGGAGATGTGGACCAGGCCCTCGATGCCGTCGTCCACCCGGACGAACGCGCCGAACGGCACCAGCTTGGTGACCTTACCCGGCACGATCTGCTGGATCGCGTGGGTGCGGGCGAACTGACGCCACGGGTCCTCCTGGGTCGCCTTCAGCGACAGCGAGACCCGCTCGCGGTCCAGGTCGACGTCCAGGACCTCGACCTCGACCTCCTGGCCCACCTCGACGACCTCGGACGGGTGGTCGATGTGCTTCCAGGACAGCTCGGAGACGTGCACGAGACCGTCCACGCCGCCCAGGTCGACGAACGCGCCGAAGTTGACGATCGAGGAGACGACGCCCTTGCGGACCTGCCCCTTCTGGAGCTTGTTGAGGAACTCGGTGCGCACCTCGGACTGCGTCTGCTCCAGCCAGGCACGGCGGGACAGGACCACGTTGTTGCGGTTCTTGTCCAGCTCGATGATCTTGGCTTCGAGCTCGCGGCCGACGTACGGCTGCAGGTCACGCACACGCCGCATCTCGACGAGCGACGCGGGCAGGAAGCCACGCAGGCCGATGTCGAGGATGAGACCACCCTTGACGACCTCGATGACCGAACCGCGGACGACGCCGTCCTCGTCCTTGATCTTCTCGATCGTGCCCCAGGCCCGCTCGTACTGCGCCCGCTTCTTGGAGAGGATCAGCCGACCCTCCTTGTCCTCCTTCTGGAGGACGAGGGCCTCGATGTGGTCGCCCACCGAAACGACCTCGGCCGGGTCCACGTCGTGCTTGATCGACAGCTCCCGAGAGGGGATGACACCCTCGGTCTTGTAGCCGATGTCGAGCAGGACCTCGTCCCGATCGACCTTGACGACGGTGCCTTCGACAATGTCGCCGTCGTTGAAGTACTTGATGGTCTCGTCGATCGCGGCGAGGAAAGCTTCCTCAGAGCCGAGGTCGTCGTGGGTGACCTTGTTGGCGCTCGAGGTGGCCTCGATGCTGCTCGTCATGTGGGCGGTTGCTCCGGTCGGATGGGTTGTCACAGCGGGCATGGGTGTCGCGGTGACTCTTCCGCGCCAACGGATCCGTCGCCGGGCACACCGAACGATCGACGCGAGAAGATCATTAGTGGCTCCGGTGACCGCGCACCTGCTCCCTGCCGAGGCACACGATCCGCGAGCGCATCGTCTAGCCTACCCGCTGCATTACCACAGCGTGCAAGCCCTCCCGGGTCCGTGCGAACTCATCCGCTGCGAAAGCGGAGATTTTGCGCGGTAAGGTGCCACAGCTGTCTCGTCCGTCACACCTGCCCCGGCCGCCACCCCCACCGCACCGGTCCGGGCCGCCGGACCTAGCGTGAACCCGTGGACGACGACAGGGTGACCCGCCGACGGGTCGACGCCGGTGAGATCCGCCGCGCCAACCGCGGATGGTGGGACACCGACGCCGACGCGTACCAGGCCGAGCACGGCGCGTTCCTCGGCGACGCCGACTTCGTCTGGTGCCCGGAAGGGCTGCGCGAGGCCGACGCCCGGCTGCTCGGCGACGTGGCCGGCCGGCGGATCCTCGAACTCGGCGCCGGGGCGGCCGCCGCCGCCCGCTGGCTCGCCGCCCGGGGCGCCCGGCCGGTCGCGCTGGACCTGTCCGCCGGCATGTTGCGGCACGCCGCCGAGGCCGCCGACCGCACCGGGGTACGCGTGCCGCTGGTGCAGGCCGACGCGCTCGCGCTGCCGTTCGCCGACGCCGCGTTCGACACGGTCTGCACCGCGTTCGGCGCGATCCCGTTCGTGGACGACTCGGCGGCGGCGATGCGCGAGGTGGCGAGGGTGCTGCGCCCCGGCGGCCGGTGGGTCTTCTCGGTCACCCACCCGATGCGCTGGATCTTCCTGGACGACCCGGGCGAGGGCGGGCTGACCGCCGTGCACTCGTACTTCGACCGCTCCCCCTACGTCGAGCAGGACGAGCACGGGGTGGCCACGTACGTCGAGCAGCACCGCACCCTGGGCGACCGGATCCGGGAGCTGGTCGGCGCCGGTTTCCGCCTGCTGGACCTGGTGGAACCGGAGTGGCCGGCCGGACACGAGGGGATCTGGGGCCAGTGGAGCCCGCTGCGCGGCCGGCTGTTCCCCGGCACCGCCATCTTCGTCGCCGAGAAGCCGGCGGACTGAGCGCGTCGCACGTCCGGTGCGACATGAACTCCGGCACCCGGCGGTACGCTCGCCGCATGAGCGCCGAGCCCGTCCCGACATCACCTGGCCCCTGGTGTCCGGACCCGATGCGGCAGCAGCGTGCGGACTACACGCTGGAGGATCTGCTCACCCTGCCGGACGACGCCCCCCGCGTCGAACTCGTCGACGGAGTCTTCCAGGTGACACCCTCCCCCACCCTGGGCCACCAGGACATCTCCCTCCTGCTCAGCCTCTGGCTGCGGTCGCACGCTCCAGCCGGGCTGCGGGTCGCCCAGGCCATCGGAGTCGGGCTCAGCCCCAACACCAGCCGGCAACCGGACGTCCTGCTCCACCACGCCGGGCTGCCGAGCGACCGGTCCCTCCTGCGCCCGGCGGACGTCGTCCTGGCCGTCGAGATCGTCTCCCCCGGCACCCGCCGGGTCGACCGGTTCGCCAAGCCGGGCGAGTACGCCGCCGCGGGGATTCCCTTCTACTGGCGGATCGAGCAGGATCCGGTGCACCTCTACGCGTACCGCCTCGGTGACCGGATCGGCCCGGGCGGCGAACGGCAGTACGAGTTGGTGGACGACAGCAGCGAGGTGATCGAGCTGTCCGAGCCCTTCGCGATCAAGCTGCCGATCGCGGAGATCCGGCCCTGACGACGCCGTTACTCGGTATCCACTCCGGGTAACCGGGCGGCATGGCCGAGAAGGAGTTCCACGCCGGGGATCACGTCTCCTGGGCCAGTCACAGCGGCCGGGCGTACGGCGTCGTCAAGGAGAAGCTGACCGAGCGCACCCACGTACGCGGGCACACCGTCAACGCCTCGCCGGAGCAGCCGCAGTACCGGATCACCAACGACGACTCGGGCCGCGACGTGGCCCACCGCCCGGAGGTGCTTCGCCATGAGTCGCGCTGAGGACCCGCAGCAGACGTACCGGGAGTTCACCGACGCGGTGAACATGAAGCCGGGCGAGCTGTCCCGCTGGCTGGAGAGCGAGGAGTCCAAACACGTCGGCTGGCACAAGAAGGGCACCCAGGGCGGCGAGTCGGTCGGCCACGACTCCGGCCGGCGCATCGTCGACCTGTTGCGCCGCAAGCGCGCCGACCTCACCGCCGCCGACTACAAGCACATGCGCAAGGTGATCGGATACGTGCATCGGCACCTGGCGCAACGTCCCGCCGGCGACGTCCGGGACACCAGGTGGCGCTGGTCGCTGATGAACTGGGGGCACGACCCGCTCAAGAGCTGACCCCGTCGGGTCGTTGGCCGCGCGTTGGTACCGTGCCGGCGATGACGACAGACGTCTCGATCGCCGGCCGTCATCCCCGCGCCGGACGGGTGGTCCTCCTCGCGGGCCTCGGGCTCGTCGCCGTCGCGGCGCTCCTCCTGGTGGCGACCGGCAACACCGGCATCAGGTACAGCGCCGACCACGACGGCACCGTACCGATGTGGAGCCGGTGGATCCCGGCGCTGGCCGGGATCGCGCTGATCCGGCTGATCCCGCCCGCTCCGGACCCGAGGTGGCCGGACCCGGTTGCGCCCTACCGCGAGGCGGTGCCGCTGCTGCTGGCCGGAGTCGCGTTCGCCGCCGTCATGCCACTGCTGGGCGGCGAACCCGCGTACACCGTGCTGAAGCTGACGCTGCTGCTCGGCGTACCCCTTGTGGTGTTCCTGGCCGCGCGCCGGCGGCCGCCACGGTGGCAGCCGGGGCCGGCCCCGGCGGACGCCGCCCACCGGTGGGGTCCGGCGCTGCCGGTGGCGGTGTGGCTGGTGCTCAGCTACGCGACGCCGCTGTCCGTGCCGGCGAGCGACTGGGGGCGGACCGTCACGCCGGTCGAGCTGGTCGTCACGCTGCTGGTGGCCTTCGCGGTGAACGCGCTGCTGGAGGAGGTCTTCTACCGGCGGTGGCTGCAGACCCGGTGGGAGTCGCTGCTGGGGCGCTGGCCGGCGATCGTGCTCGCGTCGCTGGTGTGGGCGGCCTGGCACGTGGCCATCCAGGGCAGCGGCCGGCCCGCCGTCGACCTGGCGTCGGTGATCGTGAACCAGGGGGTCGCCGGGCTGTTCCTCGGCTACCTGTGGTCGCGGTACCGCCGGATGTGGCCGCTGCTCGTGGTGCACGGCGCGGTCAACGCGATGCCGGTCCTGATCGGCCTCTGACTTGACCCTGCCGCAGGCGGCAGGGTCGCACGATGCCGGCATGGAACGCCGCACCCCACGCGTCGCCGTGGTCACCGGTGCGGGGACCGGCATCGGCCGGGCCACCGCACGCTCCCTCGCCACCTCCGGGTACGCCGTGGTCGCCGTCGGCCGGCGCGCCGCGCCGCTGACGGAGACCGCCGCCGGCCGCCCGGACATCACGCCGTTGACCGCCGACGTCACCGCGCCCGACGCGCCCGGCCGGATCGTCGGCGCCGCTCTCGACCGGTACGGCCGCCTCGACGTCCTGGTCAACAACGCCGGGGTGGCGGGCGGCGGGCCGCTGGCGGACCTCGACGAGGAGGCCGCCCGGCGGCAGCTGGACACGAACCTGCTGGCCCCGATCCGGCTGGCGCACGCCGCCGCCGAGGCGCTCGCCGCGACGGGCGGCGTGATCGTCAACGTCACCACGTCGGTCGGTCTGCGTGCCTGGCCGGGCAGTTCGGTGTACGCGGCGGGCAAGGCCGCGCTGGACTCGCTGACCCGCAGCTGGGCGGTGGAACTCGCGCCGCTCGGCGTCCGGGTGGTGGCGGTGGCGCCCGGCGCGATCGACACCCCCATCGGAGTGCACAGTGGCCTCTCCCCCGAGCGGCACGCGGCGGTGCGGGACTGGCAGCTCGCACACACCCCGGCGGGCCGGATCGGCCGGCCGGAGGACGTAGCCTGGGCGATCCGGCGGCTGTGCGAGCCGGAGGCGGACTTCGTCACCGGTGTGGTGCTGCCGGTGGACGGGGGCGCGGTGGTCGCGTGAGAGGACGGTGGCGGCGGTGCGAATCGGCGCGGTGGCGAAGGCGACGGGTTGCACGCCGCGTGCCCTGCGGCACTACGAGGAACACGGGCTCATCGCCTCGGTCCGGGCGGCGAACGGCTACCGCGAGTACGACGACGGGGTCGTCACCCGGGTCCGCAACATCCGTCACCTGCTCGACGCCGGGCTGACGCTGGACGACGTGCGGGTCTTCCTGCCCTGCCTGGACGGGGACGTGGCCTCGGCGCCGCCGTCTCCGGCCGGGCTACGGGTCGGCCGGGAGCGGCTGGCCGTGCTGGAGGCCCGGATCGCCGCCCAGGTGGCCGTCCGCGACCGCCTGGCCGCCGCCCTCCAGGCCGCCTCGCCTCCGCCTCTTACCCGGTGATCAAGGAGTTTGTGTCCCCGAACAGGCTCGGGCGTGCCACAAACTCCTTGATCACCGCCGGGTGGGTGGGGTCAGTGGTCGGCGCTGTTCCAGTCGCGGCCCTCGCCCACCGAGACCTCCAGCGGCACCGACAGCGGGTACGCCTCGCCCATCTCCTTGCGTACCAGCGCCTCCAGCGTCTCGCGTTCGCCCGGCGCGACCTCGAAGACCAGCTCGTCGTGCACCTGCAGCAGCATCCGGGACCGCAGCCCGGCGTCGCGCAGCGCGCTGTCGACGTGCAGCATCGCGACCTTGATGATGTCGGCCGCCGAACCCTGGATCGGGGCGTTGAGCGCCATCCGCTCGGCCATCTCCCGGCGCTGCCGGTTGTCGCTGACGAGGTCGGGCAGGTAGCGGCGGCGGCCCAGGATGGTGGAGGTGTAGCCGTCCTGGCGGGCGCGGGCCACCACCTCCTGGAGGTAGTCGCGGACCCCGCCGAACCCGGCGAAGTAGTTCTCCATCAGCCCGCGCGCCTCCTCGGCGCTGATGCCGAGCTGCTGGGACAGGCCGAACGCGCTGAGCCCGTACGCCAGGCCGTAGTTCATCGCCTTGATCTTGCGGCGCTGGTCGGCGGTCACGTCGCCGACCTCGACGGTGAAGACCGACGACGCGGTCGCGGCGTGGAAGTCGTGCCCGGAGTTGAACGCCTCGATCAGCGCGTCGTCCGAGGACAGGTGCGCCATGATCCGCATCTCGATCTGGCTGTAGTCGGCGGTCAGCAGGCACTCGTAGCCCTCGCCGACCACGAACGCGCGCCGGATCCGCCGCCCCTCCTCGGTGCGGATCGGGATGTTCTGCAGGTTCGGCTCGGTGGAGGACAGGCGCCCCGTCGCCGCCACCGTCTGGTTGAACGTGGTGTGGATCCGGCCGTCGTCGGAGACGGACTTGAGCAGCCCGTCGACAGTCGACTTGAGCTTCGCCACGTCGCGGTGGCGCAGCAGGTGGTGCAGCAGCGGGTGCTCGGTCTGGGCGTAGAGCCACTGGAGCGCGTCGGCGTCCGTGGTGTAGCCGGTCTTGATCCGCTTGGTCTTGGGCAGACCCAGCTCGGTGAAGAGGATCTCCTGCAGCTGCTTCGGCGACCCGAGGTTGAACTCCCGGCCGACCACCTCGTAGGCACTCTGGGCGGCGGCCTTCACCTCGGCGGCGAAGTGCGCCTCCAGCTCGGAGAGGTAGTCGGTGTCGGCGGCGATGCCGGTGCGCTCCATGGTCGCGAGCACCCGCATCAGCGGCAGCTCCACGCCGGCCATCAGCCGGGCCGACTGCTCGCCGTCGCGGGACAGCTCGGCGTCGATCGCGTCGGCCAGGTCGAGCGTGGCGCGGGCCTGGAGCATGAGGTTCTGCTCGGCCACCCCCTCGTCGCCGAGCCCGTCGAGCGTGAGCTGACCGGTCTCCGGCGCGTCGACACGCAGCTCCCGGTGCAGGTAACGCAGCGCCAGGTCGGTCAGGTCGTAGGAGCGCTGGTCGGGGCGGGCCAGGTAGGCGGCGATCTGGGTGTCGCGGGCGATGCCCTGCAGCTCCCAGCCGTGCGCGGCGAACGCCAGCACCGCCGGCTTGCTGTCGTGCAGCACCTTCGGGCGCTCGGCGTCGGCGAGCCACCCGGCCAGCGCGGCCTCGTCGTCGGCGCCCAGGGTGCCCGGGTCGAACCAGGCGCCCGCGCCGGCGGCGGTGGCCAGCGCCATCGCGGTCACGGTGGCGGTGTGCCGGCGGTTGGGACCGGTGTCGAGCGTGACCGCCAGGCCCACCGGGGCGCCGGCCGGGGCGTGCGTGTCGAGCCAGCCCGCGAGCGCGCCCGGCTCGGTGAGCACCTCGCCGGCCAGATCGAAGCCCGCCTCGGCCTCGGGCTCGACCGCCTCCAGGTATTGGTAGAGCCGGTCGCGCAGGATGCGGAACTGGAGCGTGTCGAAGACCTGGTGCACCGCTTCGCGGTCCCAGCCCTGCCAGCGGGCGTCCTCGGGGCGCACCGGCAGCTCCAGGTCGGAGACCAGGCAGTTGATCTCGTAGTTGCGGATCACGTCGGCCAGCCGCTCGCGCAGGCTGTCGCCGGCCTTGCCCTTGATCTCGTCGGCGCGGGCCACCACGCCCTCGACACCGCCGTACAGGTTGATCCACTTGGCCGCGGTCTTCGGGCCGACGCCCGGCACGCCGGGCAGGTTGTCGCTGGTCTCGCCGACCAGCGCAGCCAGGTCGCGGTAGCGGTCCGGGGTGACGCCGTACTTCGCCTCGACCGCGGCCGGGTCCATCCGGGCCAGGTCGGAGACGCCCTTGCGCGGGTAGAGCACTGTCACCCGCTCGCCGACGAGCTGGAACGCGTCCCGGTCGCCGGTGGTGATCAGCACGTCCATGCCCTGGTCGCGGGCCTGGCAGGCGAGCGTGGCGATGACGTCGTCGGCCTCGTAGCCCTCCTTCTCGACCACCGGCACGCGCAGCGCGGCAAGGACCTCCTTGACCAGGCTGACCTGGCCCTTGAAGTCGGTCGGGGTCTCGCTGCGGCCGGCCTTGTACTCGGAGTACTTCTCGGTGCGGAAGGAGCGGCGGGAGACGTCGAACGCCACGACGATGTGCGTCGGCTGCTCGTCGCGCAGCACGTTGATCAGCATCGAGGTGAAGCCGTAGACGGCGTTGGTCGGCTGCCCCGTGGTGGTGGAGAAGTTCTCCACAGGCAGGGCGAAGAACGCCCGGTATGCCAGGGAATGTCCGTCGACGAGGAGCAGGCGCGGCGTCGTAGCTGTCACGGCTGCGACTCTAGTCCGTACGCCCGACAACTCCGGCCTCCGGTGCGGCGCGCGCCGCACCGGAGGCCGAGGTCAGAGAACCTTGGCCAGGAACGCCTTGGTCCGCTCGTGCTGCGGCGCCGAGATCACCTCGCGCGGGTCGCCCTGCTCGACCACCACACCGCCGTCCATGAACACGAGGTGGTCACCCACCTCGCGGGCGAAGCCGATCTCGTGGGTCACCACGATCATCGTCATGCCGTCACGGGCCAGGTCCTTCATCGTGTCCAGCACCTCGCCCACCAGCTCCGGGTCGAGCGCGCTGGTCGGCTCGTCGAACAGCATCAGCTTCGGCCGCATGGCCAGCGCCCGGGCGATCGCCACCCGCTGCTGCTGGCCGCCGGAGAGCTGACCGGGGTACGCGCCGAGCTTGTCGCCCAGTCCCACCCGGTCCAGCAGCTCCGCGGCGTGCTCGCGGGCCTGCGCCTTCTTGGCCTGGCGCAGCAGCACCGGGGCCTCCATGACGTTCTGCAGCACCGTCATGTGCGGGAACAGGTTGAACCGCTGGAACACCATGCCGATGGCCCGGCGCTGCGCGGCCACGTCCTTGTCCCGCATCTCGTACAGCTTGCCGCCGCGCTCCCGGTAGCCGATCAGGTCGCCGTCCACCCGGATCCGGCCGGCGTCGATCTTCTCCAGGTGGTTGATGCAGCGCAGGAACGTCGACTTGCCGGAGCCGGAGGGCCCGAGCAGGCAGCACACCTCGCCGGAGCGGACCTCCAGGTCGATGCCCTTGAGCACCTCCAGCGGCCCGAACGACTTGTGCACCTGCTCGGCCCGCACCATCAGCCCGGACCCGGCGGCCGGCGTCTGCGGGGAAGCGGTCATGTCCGTCATTGCGCCGTCCCACTCGTGGTGCCGCCGTTCTCGGCGGCGAGCCCTCGTAGCCGCTGTCGGGCTCGCCCGCTGCGTCCGAACCCCTTGGAGTAGTGCCGCTCCAGGTAGTACTGCCCCACCAGCAGGACGCTGGTCAGCAGCAGGTACCACAGCGTCGCGGCGACGTACATCGGGAAGGGCTGGAAGGTCCGCGAACCGACGGCCTTGAGCTGGAAGAACAGCTCCATCGACACCGGCACGAAGGCCACCAGGGAGGTGTCCTTGAGCATCGCGATGGTCTCGTTGCCGGTCGGCGGGATGATCACCCGCATCGCCTGCGGCAGCACGATCCGCCGCAGGATCTGCGCCCGGCTCATGCCCAGCGCCTGAGCCGCCTCGGTCTGCCCCTCGTCCACCGACTGGATGCCGGCCCGCACGATCTCGGCCATGTACGCGGCCTCGGACAGGCCCAGCGCCAGCATGCCGGCGACGAAGCCGGTGAGGATGTCGACCGCGCTGAACCCGAACAGCCGGGCCTCGAAGTCGTGCAACCCGAACAGGGCGCCGATCTGCCGGTCGAAGGGCAGACCGAACTCCAGCCGCGACCAGAGGATGCCGAGGTTGCCGAAGAGGATCGCCAGCACCAGCCGCGGCACCGCCCGGAAGAACCAGGTGTAGACCCAGGCCACGCCGCGCAGCACCGGGTTGGGCGACAGCCGCATGATCGCGATGACGATGCCCAGACCGATGCCGATCACCATCGACGTGATCAGCAGCAGGATGGTGCCGCGGAGCCCTTCGATGATCGGCGGGCGGAACATCTCGTCCACCATGAACGACCACTGGAACGCGGAGTTCGTGACCAGCATGTGCACGAACATCGCGACCAGTACGGCGATGACCGCCACGCCGACCCAGCGCCCGGGGTGCCGCACGGGCACGGCCTTGATCGGTTCTGGCCGTGCCCGTCCGGATGTGTCGACCGACATGGTCAGACCGACGGGTTCAGTTCAGCGTTGGTGATGGCGCCGCCCTCGACACCCCACTTGGTGAGCGCTGCCTTGTAGCTGCCGTCGGCGATGACCGCCTGCACGGCCTCCTTGAGCACCTCGGCGAACGCCTGCTGGTCCTTGTTCACCGCGTAGCCGTACGGCGCCGACTCGTAGATGTCGCCGAGCACCTCGAGCTGACCGTTGCTCTGCTTCACCGCGTACGCGCCGACCGGGGAGTCGGCCAGCATGGCGTCGTTCTTGCCGCTGCCCACGGCGGCGGTGGCGTCGCTCTGCGCCTGGTACTGGTCGATCTTGACGGCCGGCTTGCCGGCGTCGGTGCACTTCTTCGACCGGGCGGTGATGTCGTCGAGCTGGACGGTGCCGACCTGCACGGCGATCTTCTTGCCGCAGGCGTTCTCCGGGTCGACCCCGGCCGGGTTGCCCTTCTTGGTCGCCCACTGGGTGCCCGCCGAGTAGTAGCTCACCATGTTGACGCTCTTGAGGCGGTCGGGGTTGATGGTGAACGACGAGACGCCGACCTCGTACTTGCCCGAACCCACACCGGGCAGGATCGCGTCGAACGGCGCCGACTCGTACTCGGCCTTGAGGCCGAGCTTCTGCGCCACCGCGTTGAACAGCTCGACGTCGAAGCCGACCACGGTCTTGCCGTCGGAGTCGAGGAACTCGGCCGGGGCGTACGTCGAGTCGGTGCCGACCTTGATCACGCCGTCGGCCTTGATGGCGTCCGGCACCTTCGCCGCCAGGTTGGAGTCGGCCGTGGCGGACACCGACGGGCCGTCACCCGGCTCGGCCGAGTTCTCCTTCTCGCCGCACGCGGCGAGGGAGAGCAGCAGGACGGCCGCACCGGCGACGCCGAGCGCCGCCCGCCGTCCGGGGTTGGGGTGGAACATGGCTGTACTCCTTATTGCGAGGGGTCGGCCGGTCAGGCCACGCCGAGGTAGGCCTCTTTGACCGAGGGGTCGTGCAGCAGGTCCGCGCCGGAACCGCTCTTGACGATCCGGCCGGTCTCCAGCACGTACGCCCGGTGGGCGCGCGCCAGCGCCTGCTGGGCGTTCTGCTCCACCAGGAGGATGGTGGTGCCCTGCTGGTTGATCTCCGTGATGATCGTGAAGATCTGCTGGATCAGCATCGGCGCGAGACCCATCGACGGCTCGTCGAGCAGCAGCAGCTTCGGCCGGCTCATCAGCGCCCGGCCGACGGCGAGCATCTGCTGCTCGCCGCCGGAGAGCGTGCCGCCGGGCTGCTTGCGCCGCTCGGCCAGTCGCGGGAACAGCTCCAGCACCCGGGCCAGGTCCTGGGCGATGCCCGCCTTGTCCCGCCGGGTGTACGCGCCCATGTCCAGGTTCTCCAGCACCGACATGCCGGGGAAGATGCCCCGGCCCTCGGGCGCCTGGCACAGCCCGCGCCGGACCCGCAGGTCGGCCCGGAGCTTGGTGATGTCCTCACCGGCGAACTTGATCTTGCCGGAGGCGACCGGCCGGATGCCGGAGATCGCCCGCATGGTGGTGGACTTGCCGGCGCCGTTCGCGCCGATCAGCGCGACGATCTCGCCCTCGTCCACGGTCAGGCTGATGCCGTGCAGCGCCTGGATCCGCCCGTAGAGCAGGCTCACGTCCTCGATCTCAAGCAGCATCGTCCGGCACCCCCAGGTACGCCGCGACCACCTTCGGGTTGTCCCGCACCTCGGCGGGCAGCCCTTCGGCGATCTTCTTTCCGAACTCCAGGACCACGATCCGGTCGGTCACGCCCATCACCAGGCGCATGTCGTGCTCGATCAGCAGCACCGTCACGCCCTGGTCCCGGATCTGCCGGATGAGCTGGAGCAGCTCCTCCTTCTCCGCCGGGTTGAAGCCGGCGGCCGGCTCGTCCAGGCAGAGCAGCTTCGGGTCGGTGGCCAGCGCGCGGGCGATCTCCAGCCGCCGCTGCTCGCCGTAGGACAGGTTGCGGGCGAACTCGTGCATCCGGTTCTTGATGCCGACGAACTCCAGCAGGCGCTCGGCCTTCTCCCGGCCCTCGCGCTCCTCCTTCCAGTGCCGCGGCAGGCGCAGCAGGGCGGAGATCACGCTGGTCTTGTGGTGCGCGTCCGCGCCGACCTGGACGTTCTCCAGCGCGGTCATCTCCGGGAAGAGACGGATGTTCTGGAAGGTACGGGCCATGCCCATCCGGGTGATCTGGTGGCGCTTCTTGCCACTGATCTTCTCGCCCAGGAACCGAATCTGCCCCTCGGTGGGCTGGTAGATGCCGGTCATCGCGTTGAAGCAGGTGGTCTTGCCGGCGCCGTTCGGGCCGATCAGACCGAGGATCTCACCCTTGTAGAGGGTGAAGTCCACGTCGTTGAGGGCCACCACGCCGCCGAAGCGCAGCGTGACGTGGTCGACCTCCAGCAACGGCTCCCGCTCGGCGACCGCCTCGACGGCGGGGGCCGCCGCCTGGGCCGGAACCTTCGGGTTCTGCTCGGTGTCACTCACCGACGATCACCTCCTTGCGGCGGTCCTTGAACTCCGCCGCTCGTCGCCGGTTCGGGATCAGGCCCTGCGGCCGGAAGATCATCATCACCACGAGCACCAGGCCGAAGAAGAGGAACCGGTACTCGTACAGCTCGATGCCGAACAGCTCGATGCCACGGAACCGCTCGATCATGTACGCCACCAGGCCACCGCCGACGATCGCGCCGACGATGTTGCCCGAGCCGCCGAAGATGACGGCGGCCAGGATGATGATCGAGTTGAGCAGCTCGAAGTTCTGCGAGTTGACGAAGTTCTGCTTACCGGCGAACAGCGCGCCGGCCAGGCCGGCGATGGCCGCGCCGGAGGCGAACGCCCACAGCTTGAACTTGAACGTCGGCACGCCCATGAGCTGGGCTGCGTCCTCGTCCTCGCGGATCGAGATCCAGGCCCGGCCGACCCGGCTGTGGGTCAGGTTCCGCACCCCGATCACCACCAGGATGATCAGCGTGAGCACCAGCCAGTAGTACGGGCGGGCGTCGAGTACGCCGAACACCGGCCGGCCGTCGGCGTACTCGCCGGGCGGGTGCGGGATCTCGCTGAAGCCCCGCTGTCCCCTCAGGAACTCGGAACTGACCGCTGCGATCCGGATCATCTCGGCGAAGCCGAGCGTCACCAGCGCCAGGTAGTCACCGCGCAGGCGCAGCGTCGGCGTTCCCAGCATGACGCCGGAGACCATGGTCAGGCCGATCGCGATCGGCACCACCAGCAGCCACGGCCACAGCGTCTTGAGATTGCTGCTCGGCGAGGTCAGCACCGCGACCGTGTACGCGCCGACGGCGAAGAAGCCGAAGTAGCCGAGGTCGAGCAGGCCGGCGAAGCCGACCACGATGTTGAGCCCGACCGCCAGCAGCACGTAGATCGAGACCGTGAACAGCACCTGGGTGAAGTTCGCCCCGGGCGTCGGGATCGGCCCGAGGTACTGGTAGAACTCCTTGTTCGGCAGCGCGTAGAAGAACACGATGACCGCGGCCAGCAGCACCCAGCGCACCCAGCGCGGTGCGTGGTGCCAGCGCTCCGAGATCGCGTGCCGGCCCTGCCGCAGCTTGTCCGCCGCCGTCTCCCGCCGCTCCGGCGGGTCGATGGTGGTCGTCATGCGCGTGCCCTCCCCAGTGATTCGCCCAGCAGACCGGTCGGGCGGAACATCAGCAGCACGACCAGCACCGCGAACGCGGCGAAGTCCTTCCACTGACTGCCGAACAGACCCGAGGCGTAGTTCTCCACGACGCCGAGCAGCAACCCGCCGATCAGCGCGCCGCGCAGGTTGCCGATACCACCGAGCACCGCCGCGGTGAACGCCTTGAGGCCCAGCAGGAAGCCGACGCTGTAGGTGAGCGTCTGGATCCGCACGTCGTAGAGCAGGCCCGCGACACCGGCCATGGTGCCACCGGCGATGAAGACCATCAGGATGATGCGGTCCTTGTTGACGCCCATCAGGGCCGCCGTGTTGGCGTCCTGGGCGACCGCGCGGATGCCGCGGCCGGTACGGCTGCGGTTGATGAACTGGTCCAGCGCGAACATCATCACCAGCGCGGAGCCGATCGTGAGCAGCTGCACCGCGTCGATCGGCACCCCGGCGATGCGGAACAGCGGCTCGGAGCTGACCAGCCGGGGCGCGCCCTCCGGCAGACGACGCGTGTAGACGCCGAACGCCTCGGAGATGGCGATCGAGGCGCCGATCGCGGTGATGAGGAACGCCAGCGGCGGCGCGTTGCGCTTACGCAGCGGCCGGTACGCCACCCGTTCGATCACCGTGGCGGTGCCCGCCGAGGCGATGGCCGCCACGATCATCGCCACCAGCAGGTAGAACATGATCGATCCAACACCGCTGACCTGCGAGTTCTGATCGAGTCCGAAGCCGTTCCAGGTCCAGATCGCGGCGAACGCACCGGCGATGAAGACCTCGGAGTGGGCGAAGTTGATAAGCCTGAGCACGCCGTAGACAAGCGTGTAGCCGAGCGCGACCAGGGCGTAGATGGCGCCCTGCGTCAAGCCGGTCGTGGTGAGTTCCCCGAAGTTGGAGAACAATCCGTCGAAGTCCAAGGAGGGACGCTCCGTCGCTCAAGAGAAAAAGAGGGTGCGGCCGGGAGCCAGCTCCCGGCCGCACCCGCGATCACAACTCAATCGCCAGCCCAGCGATCGACCGATCAGGACTTGGGGATCTCCTGGTCCGGGACGACCTTGCCGCCCTGGACCTTGAACGCCCAGACCTTGACCTGCGCCGGGTCCAACTCGCCACCCTCGACGAACTTGTAGGTGGAGGCCACGCCCTCGCCGCTGTAGCCCTTGACGAACTCCAGCAGGTCGGCCCGGCTGGTCTTACCGGCCTTGATACCGGCCAGCAGGATGTTCGCGGCGTCGAACGCGGTGTCGCTGTAGGTGCCCGGGTCGGTGCCGTTGAGCGCCTTGAAGTCGGCGGCGAAGGTGCCGCGCGCCTCGGTGGACGGCTGGCAGGGGCAGGTGAGGATGGTGCCCTCGGCAGCCGCCTGGCCGGCGGAGGTGATGTAGGCGCCGTCGTTCACGCCGTCACCGGCGACCAGCGGAGCGGTGACGCCGGCAGCGGTGAGCTGCTTACGGATCAGGCCGGCCTCCTGGTAGTAGCCGCCGTAGAAGACCGCCTTGACGTTGGCGGCCTTGACCTTGGTGACCACACCCGAGAACTCGGTCTGCTTGCCCTCACCCTGGACCTTGTCGCTGCCCACGACCGCGGGGCCGAGCACCTTCTTGACCTCGTCGGCCAGACCGGCGCCGTACGCCGACTGGTCGTCGATGACGTAGACCCGGTCGGCCTTGAGCACGTTCTTCATGTAGACGCCGGCGGCCGGGCCCTGGCTCAGGTCGTTGCCGACCGCGCGGAAGAACGTCTTCCAGCCCTTGGTGGCCAGGGTCGGGTTGGTCGCGGAGGGGGTGATGGTGACCAGACCGGCCTCGTTGAACAGCGGGCCGGCGGCCTCGGACTCGCCCGAGTAGGCCGGACCCACGACACCCAGGATCTTGGTGTCGTCGATCGCCTTCTGGGCCAGACCCGGCGCCTGGTCCGGGCTGCCCTGCGAGTCGAGCTCGGCGAGCTCCACCTTGCAGTCCGGGTTCTCCTTGTTGTACTTGTCGACGGCCAGCTTGACGCCGTTCTTCTCGTTGATGCCCAGCGCGGCCGAGCTACCGGTCAGCGCGCCGAAGAAAGCGATCTTGCTCCCGCAGGCGCTGCCCCCGGAACCCTCATCGTCGCTGCCGCTGGAACAAGCGGTGCCACCGGCGACGAGCGCCAGCATGGCGACCCCGCCGATCACGCGTGCGAGCTTCTGCCTCAAGGCCCGAACCCTCCTCCGTCCATGATCCGAACCACCCGCCGCTGATTGGCCCTTGCGGGGTGGACGAACCAAGACCGTCGTCGCCGGTCTGGGGCGGGACGTTATCCCACCGTGGGCGGTGGCGTAAGACCTGGAAAGCGGGGTTGACCGAACCGTTACACGCCGTGGCGGATTCAAGCCCATCGGCGTAAGAACCGAAGGCGCGCAAAGGCTTTCGCCGACTATTCCTCGGTAACGGGCCAGGCCCTCTCCACCCCCTACCGATCGACGGTCGGCAACGTCCCCCACCAGGCACGGGATGCTTTCCCGTCATCGGCGACCACGAGCAGCCGGTCGTCTCGGACGGCCACCGCCAGCGCCGCGTCGCCCCCGTCCGGCACCGGCACCGGCGTGATCACCGGAAGCCACGACGCGCCGCCGTCACGCGACATCCAGAGCCGTCGCTGAGCCCCGTCCCCGGTCACCGCGACGAGCCGCCCGCCGGACACCGCGAGGGCGTCCGCCGACGACACCCCGGGGCCCGCCGAGCCGAACCCGCCGACCCGCCGCCACCCCTGCGCCACACCCGCCGGGCCGGCGGACGGCGAGCCGCAGTCGTCGCACCCGCGCCACACCGCGAAGCGGTCACCCACCGGACCGAGGGCCACCGGGCCGCCGTCGGCCGACACCACCCGCTCCGCCGCTCCGGCCGCCCCCGACGGCACCGGCAGGACCACCCGCCGCCACACCCGGCCGTCGGCCGAGAACCACGACAGCGGCGTCCGGGCCGTACCACGGGGCGGCAGCAGCGACCCGACGGCCACCCACCCGGACCCCACCGCCGCCACGTCGTACGCCGCCGTCGGGCCCCGGTCGTCGCCGGCCAGCTCCGCGACGCCCTCACGCACGACGAACCCCTCGGCGTCGGGCGACGTCCACACCGCCGCTCCGTCGGCCCGCGTCCCGGCGACCAGCCACCCCGCCGGCCCCGCCGCCAGCCGCGACGCGCTCACCGCGCGCGGGCCGCCGAACAGCTCGAACGCCGCCGGCACCTCCCGCAACGGTCCACCCGGACGCCACACCCACGTTCCGGTACGCGGATTGCCGTGCACGCCACCGGTCTTCGCGCCCAGCGCCGCCATGCCGTCGTCGCGGCACGCCACGGCGTAGAGCACGTGCCCGCGGCCGTAGAACGTCTGCGCGCGTACCGGAATCGCCGACCAGGCCACGCCGTCCGAACTGAACCACGCCGCCGGCCGGGTCTCCCCCGCCGCGTCGACCAGCCCGCCCACCACGTACCACCGGTCGGCGCACCGCGCGACGTCGCGCGGCACCGGACGCCCCGCGGCGCCGGCGGGAAGGACCAGCTCCACGGGCTGCCACCGCGGGCGGACCGGCGCGGGCTCGGGCAGCGGTCGCGGCGTGGCGTGGCAGGCCGCCAGGAGCAGCGCGGCGGCAGCGGCGACGAGGGCCGGCCGGGCGCGCGCGGGAGACATGGATCCGATCCTATCGATCGGACGCCTCCCCGGGCGGTCAGGACGCGGGCTGCTCCACCTCGCCGCCGGCGGTCTCGGCGAGGATCCGCTCGGCGACCTCCTTCATGGTCATCCGGTGGTCCATCGCGGTGCGCTGGATCCACTTGAACGCCTGCGGCTCGGTCATGCCGTACGTGGTCATCAGCGCGCCCTTGGCGCGCTCGACGGTCTTGCGGATCTCCAGCCGGTCGGTGAGGCCGGCCACCTCCGACTCCAGCGCGGCGATCTCGGAGTAACGGGACAGCGCGATCTCCACCGCCGGCACCAGGTCGCTCTTCTGGAACGGCTTGACCAGGTACGCCATCGCGCCCGCCGCCCGCGCCCGCTCCACCAGGTCACGCTGGCTGAACGCGGTCAGGATGATCACCGGGGCGATGCGCGCGCCGGCGATCCGCTCGGCGGCGGCCAGCCCGTCCATGATCGGCATCTTGATGTCGAGGATGACCAGATCCGGCTTGAGCTCCTCGGCGAGCTTGACGGCGGTCTCGCCGTCACCGGCCTCGCCGACCACCTCGTAGCCCTCTTCGACGAGCATCTCGGCCAGGTCCAGCCGGATGAGCGCCTCGTCCTCGGCGATCAGAACGCGCTTGCGCTCGGCGTCCGCCTGCATCTCGCCCACGAGCCACTCCCACCGGTTCGAGCCCGACACCCGCCCTGCCGGGTGTCGCCGCCCCTAGCGTAGTAGGTAACCTATGGCACGACGCGAGAGCGTCACGCGAGCATGTCCCCGTATTCCAATCGGTAGAGAAACGGAGCTCAAACCTCCGACAGTGTGGGTTCGAATCCCACCGGGGACACCGAAACTGTCGTACGCGCGTTCGAAGATGGCCGCGTGCATCCACCCGAGATACGCGCGCGAGCACGTCAGGCCTTCCTGTCCGGGGCCACCGTCGCGGAGGCGGCCCGCGCAGTGGGCCTCAACTACCGCACCGTCTGGCACTGGTGCAGGGATCGGCCGGAACCGAAGCAGCACGGCACCGCGCTGCGGTGTTTCCGCTGTCGCGAGGGTGTCCGCGTTCCGACAGATCCGGCGGCCTATGCCTATCTCCTCGGGCTCTACCTGGGCGATGGGCATCTCGTGACCAGGGCGCGGGTGCCGGTGCTCCGGATCTCCTGCAGTGACAGCTGGCCCGGGCTGATCGAGGCGTGCGACGACGCCATGCGACGGGTCCTGGCGGAGAAGGTCCAGCGCGTCCGGCATCCGGGCTGCGTCAGCGTGCAGAGCTACGGCACGCACTGGCCGTGCCTGTTCCCGCAACACGGGCCGGGCAGGAAGCACCAGCGTCCGATCGTCCTCGCGGACTGGCAGCGCCCCATCGTCGAGGCCCAGGCGGGCGACTTCCTGCGCGGCCTCTTCCACTCCGACGGGTGCCGCTTCGCCAACCGGGTCGTCGTGCGGGGCAAGGCGTACGTCTATCCCCGTTACATGTTCAACAACGATTCGGCCGACGTCATGGGCCTGTGCCAGCAGGCCCTCGACCGGCTCGGCATCGCCTGGCGGATGAACCGCCGCAATTCCCTGTCCGTGGCTCGCCGGGAGGCAGTGGCCGCCCTCGACCGGCACGTCGGCCCGAAGTCGTGACCGGGCGACGCCGCGGACGCGGGCGACCGGCCGCCGTCAGATCCGCGCCAGCGCCCGGGCGAGGTCCGCCCGCAGATCCTCCGGGTCCTCCAGGCCGACCGAGACGCGCAGCAGTCCGCCGCAGGGCTTGGCGTCGCCCTCGACCGGCCGGTGGGTGAGCGACGCCGGGTGCTGGATCAGCGTGTCGACGCCGCCGAGCGACACCGCGTGCGTGATCAGCTCGCAGGCGCCGGCGACCTCGGCCGCGGCGGGCGCGCCGCCGCGTACCTCGAAGGCGAGCAGGCTGCCGGTGCCGGACATCTGGCGGCCGACCAGTCCGGCCGGGTCGTGCAGGGACGGGTGGTGGACGCGCTCGACGGCGGGGTGCCCGGCGAGCCAGGCGGCGAGCTTCTCCGCGCCGGCCTGCTGGGCGCGGACCCGCAGCGGGAGGGTCTGGATGCCGCGGTGCAGCAGGTACGCGCCGAGCGGGTGCAGGACGGCGCCGGTGACGGCGCGGACCTGGCGCAGCCGGGCGGCCCACTCGGGTGCGCAGGCGACGACGCCGGCGAGGACGTCGCCGTGGCCGCCGATGCTCTTGGTGGCGCTGTGCAGCACGAGCGCGGCGCCGTGGCGGGCGGGCTGCTGGAGCACCGGGGTGGCGACTGTGTTGTCGACGAGCAGCGGGACGTCACCGGCGGCGTCGGCGAGCGCGGCGATGTCGACCAGGTCGAGGCTGGGATTGGCCGGCGTCTCGACCACGACCAGGGCGGTGTCGGGGCGGATGGCGGCGGCGACGTCGGCGGGCGCGGCCCAGGTGACCTCGGTGCCGAGCAGGCCGGTGGCGAGGACGTGGTCGGTGCCGCCGTAGAGGGGGCGGACGGCGACGACGTGACGCTTGCCGTCGCGGGTGGCGGCGAGCAGGGTGGCGGTGAGCGCGGCCATGCCGCTGGCGAACGCGACGGCTTCGGCGGTGCCTTCGAGCTGGGCGAGCGCGGTCTCGAACCGGGCCACTGTGGGGTTCCAGAGGCGCTGGTAGACGGCGCTGCCGCCGGCCGGGAGGGTGCCGCCGGTGGCGAGCGTCTCGTAGTCGTCACCGCCGCCGGCCACCGAGGGCAGCGGATTGGTGGTGGACAGGTCGATCGGCGGGACGTGGACGCCGAGCCCGGCGAGGTCTGCGCGCCCGGCGTGTACGGCTGCGGTGTCCACGGAAGTCATGCCGGAAGCGTCGAACATGACGACGTCTGGAGGCAATAGCGACGAACAACATTCTGGTAATCACGCTTTCGCTTGGCAGTGATTCGGTGAAGGATGGTCACATGCCTGCCGCACCGAATGATGTACGGCCGTTCGCCGGCCTGGACGACACCGACCGCGCGATCCTCACCGAGCTGGCGGCCGACGGCCGGCTGCCGAACAACGCGCTGGCCGAGCGCGTCGGGGTGGCGCCGTCGACGTGCCTGACGCGTACGCGGGCGCTGCGCGAGTGCGGGGCGATCCGCGGGTTCCACGCCGAGGTGGATCCGGCGGCGGTGGGGCTGCCGTTGCAGGCGCTGGTCTCGGTGCGGCTGACCGCGCACGAGCGGGCCGCTGTGGACGCGTTCCGGGCCCGGTCGGTACGGCTGCCCGGGGTGGTGTCGGTGTTCCACGTGGCGGGCGCGGAGGACTACGTGCTGCACGTGCGGGCCGCGTCGGGCGACGCGCTGCGGGACTTCGTGCTGGACCATCTGGCTGTCGATCCGGCGGTGCAGCACACGCAGACCAGCCTGATCTTCGAGCAGGCGCGGGGTATGGGGTAGCGCACCCGGCGGAACAATTCCGGCAGGTGGCGGGTTGCACCTCCGTGTGATCGACGTACCCATGTCTGTTCTTGATCTTGCCCCGGTGGCGGCGACCGGCAGTGCCGGTGAGGCGCTGCGGTACACCACGGAGCTGGCCCGCCGCACCGAGGAGCTGGGCTACCGCCGGTTCTGGGTGGCCGAGCACCACAACATGCCCGCCATCGCGAGTTCCGCTCCGGCGGTGCTGCTCGCGCACCTGGCGGCGAACACCAGCACGATCCGGCTCGGCTCGGGCGGCGTGATGCTGCCCAACCACGCGCCGCTGGTGGTGGCCGAGCAGTTCGGCACGCTGGAGGCGCTGCACCCGGGCCGGATCGACCTGGGCATCGGCCGGGCGCCGGGCACCGACCAGGTGACCGCGCTGGCGCTGCGCCGCACCATGGAGGGCCTGTCCGCCGAGCACTTCCCGCGTGAGCTGGCCGACCTGATGAACTACTTCTCCGGCGCCGAGCCGGGCCCGATCACCGCGACGCCGGGCCGTGGCCAGTCGCCGCAGGTGTGGCTGCTCGGGTCGAGCGGGTTCAGCGCGCAGCTGGCCGGCCTGCTGGGGCTGCCGTTCTCGTTCGCGCACCACTTCAGCTCGCAGAACACGATCCCGGCGTTGCAGCTCTACCGGCAGAACTTCCGTCCCTCGCAGTGGCTGGACCGGCCGTACGCGATGGTGGCGGTGAACGCGGTCTGCGCGGAGACCGACGAGCGGGCCGAGTGGCTGGCCGGGCCGTCCGGGCTGTCGTTCCTGAAGCTGCGGTCGGGGCGGCCGGAGCCGCTGGTCACGCCGGAGGAGGCGGCGGCGTACCCGTACTCGGAGTTCGAGCGGGAGTTCGTCGCGCAGCGCCGCGACGGCCAGGCGACCGGCTCGCCGGAGACTGTGGCCCGGCAGCTCGGGGAACTGCTGGAGCGCACCGGCGCGGACGAGCTGATGCTCACCACGATGGTCTACGACGTGGCCGACCGGGTCCGCTCGTTCGAGCTGATCGCCGAGAAGGTGGCGGGCGGGCTGCGCCGGGAGGGCTGAAACACGCTCTTCATAGCCACGTCACCGCACCGTCGCGCGGGACGCATAACTTTGTCCCCGGTGGTGGTACGGCATTCCCGGTCGGGACGGGTCGGGAATGCTGCGGTGTGGTGCACCGGGTCGCCGGCGGAGCGGATTCCGCGGCCGGCGACCCGGTGCCTGCCGTTTCAGCGCAGGTAGATGTTCGGCGCGGGCGGGGTGCTCATGCCGTCGCCCAGGTGGAAGCCCGGGTGCGGCGGCTGGTTGTAGGCGGTGTTCTGCCAGGCCACCGCCACCCGGTACTGCGGGTCGTGCATCAGCGTCGGCAGACGCAGGCCGGTGGTCACAGGCGTGCTGTAGATCCGGAGCGCGGTGCTGTCGGAGGTGCGCCAGACCACCTCCTCGCGCCAGTCGCCGACCAGGTCCGCCGAGAGCGCCGGGGTGGACTTGGTGCCGTTGTTCGAGGCGACGCCGTTGCCGGTGAGCAGCCGGGTCTCGCCGCCGGTGCCGTACTTGTCGATCTTCGTGGCGTCGAGCAGCTCCCGGACCGGGTCGCCGTCCCACCAGACCAGGAAGTTCGCCGACGACGGTTTGCGCCCGACGTTCTGCCCCCGGGTGTTGAGCAGCCCGTCGACAGCCGACGACCAGGACTCCGCCCCCGGGCTGCCCGCCCAGACGTCGGCGGAGACGCCACGGCCGTTGTCGCCGCTCGGCGCGGTCTGCCAGATGATCTGCCCCGTACGCGCGTCGGCCATCCAGGAGCTGGGCTTGCTGCCGTCCTCGTCGACCTTGAACACCTCAAGGCCCGAACGGGAGGGGTCGAGGTCGCCGACGTGCAGCGCGTCACCGTGGCCGTTGCCGGTGGAGTACAGCAGCCGGCCGTTGTCGTCGATGGTGGCGGCGCCGTACACGATCTCCTGGCGGCCGTCGTTGTCCACGTCGGCCACGGAGAGCTGGTGGTTGCCCTGGCCGGCGGCGGCGCCGTTGCCGGAGGCGTTCGAGTCGAACGTCCAGCGCTTGCGCAGCGTGCCGTCGCGGAAGTCCCAGGCCGCGACGACGGCCCGGGTGTAGTAGCCGCGCGCCATGATCAGCGAGGGGCGCTGCCCGTCCAGGTACGCGGTGCCGGCGAGGAACCGGTCGACCCGGTTGCCGTACGAGTCGCCCCAGGAGGAGACGGTTCCGCGCGGCGGATCGTAGTCGACTGTGGACACCGCGGCACCGGTGCGGCCGTCGAACATGGTCAGGTACTCCGGGCCGGCGAGCACGTAGCCGCTGGAGTTGCGGTGGTCGGCCGAGCCGTTCCCGATCACCTGGCCGGTGCCGGAGCGGGTGCCGTCGGCGGTCTTCATGGCCACCTCCGCGTCTCCGTCGCCGTCGTAGTCGTACACCTGGAACTGGGTGTAGTGGGCGCCGGCGCGGATGTTGCGGCCGAGGTCGACGCGCCACAGCCGGGTGCCGGTGAGGGTGTACGCGTCGACGTAGACGTTGCCGGTGTAGCCGGACTGCGAGTTGTCCTTGGCGTTCGACGGGTCCCACTTGAGCACGAGCTCGTAGCGGCCGTCGCCGTCGAGGTCGCCCACGCTCGCGTCGTTCGCCGAGTAGCTGTACCCCTCCCCGGCGGGGGTGGTGCCGCCGGGTGGCGGCTGGATCGGCACGTCCAGCCAGCCGTTGGCGAACTGGAGGGCCGGGGCGGACGCGGCCTGCTCGGCGCCGTTCACCACGGCCCGCACGGTGTACGCCGTTCCGGCCGCCGCGCCGCTGTCCAGGTACGTGGTCGCGCCGGTGATCGGACTGCCGTTGACCTTGGTACCGCCCCGGTAGAGGTCGAACGCCACGCCCGAGGTCTCGGTGCCGAGCAGCCGCCAGGAGACCAGGTTCCCGCTGCCGGAGCGGACGCTGACCAGGCCCCGATCGAGGTCCTCCATCTGCTTCGCGCCGGCCGGCGGGGTGGTCGGCGGGGGCGTGGTGGGCGGGGGCGTCGACGGCGGTGGAGTGCTCGGCGGTGGCGTCGACGGCGGCGGGGTGGTGGACGGCGCGCCGGTGCAGGCGGTGCCGTTGAGCGTGAACGCGGCCGGGACCGGGTTCGACGCGTTGTTCCACGAACCGTTGAAGCCGAAGTTCGCGGTGCCGCCGGTGCCGATGGCCGCGTTGTAGCCGGCGTCGCGGGCGCTCACCTGCGCGCCGGACTGGCTGACCGTCGCGTTCCACGCCTGGACGACCTGCTGGCTGGCGGCGAAACTCCAGCCGAGGGTCCAGCCGTCGACCGGGTCGCCGAGGTTGGTCACTGTCACGTCGGCGCCGAAGCCGCCGCTCCACTGGTTGGTGATCCGGTAGTCAACCCGGCAGGCGACGGCCGCCGCGGCGGCCGTCATCGTGGTGAGCGCGCCGGCCGACAGCGTGACCGCCGAGGCCGCGGCGAGCAGCGCGATCCGGCGGCGTGGGGTGGTGGGGTGCACGGGGAATGCCTTTCGCGGAGGTCAGGCACGCGACGAGGGCCGGTCTGCCCGGACCGGCGGTCACGTGCCCTGACGCGACGGCGACGTCGAGACATCGACGTCGGTGATTCAGCTCCGCGCTCCGTCAGCCTAGGTCACCGCCGGACACCCTCACAAGCGCGGCGGAGCGGTGGAGCGGCGGCCGGCGAGAAGGAATGACCGGCAGCCGATATACCTGAGAGTCATAAATATGGGTCTTGTGACGGATGTGTGGGTCGGGTGTTCATGGGCGGGGTAGTTCGGGTCGGTGGCCGC